>NZ_JAPFHB010000020.1:0-6837 GCF_059803555.1 Chryseobacterium sp. TB1-D10
AAATTTGAACTTTTACTTGCCGGAAAATTATTATTAGCACTTTTTTTTGGTGCATTAATAGGTTTCGAAAGGGAAACTGCCCACAAAGATGCCGGGGTTCGCACTTTTGGCGTTCTCTGTATGGCTTCTTGCTTATTTGTCGCCGTTGCCTCGCATCTTACAGATGACAAATCTGCAATAGCGAGAATGCTGGCGGCGATACCTGCCGGTTTAGGATTTCTCGGAGCTGGACTGGCATTTAAAGATAGTTCCAGAAGCATGCAGGGGCTTACAACATCCACTGCTTTATGGGCTGCATCAGCAATAGGGTCTGCCCTTGCACTGAACATGTTTTTGTTATCTTTTTTAGCAACCGTTCTTACGTTGTTCATCTTAAGTATTAACAAATTTGGCTGGTATAAAAAAATTCTAAAAATCGGAAGTCAATCAGACCAGGATATAAATAAAAAGTAACCTAACAATCATTAAAAAATATTATTATGGAACATAAACACATCTACGACGAGAATGGAAAGCAGCTTTGCTGTACTCCGCAGGAAGGCAAAATCTATAAAGATGCCGGAGCCAAAAAATTAGTTGAAGAAGACGTATGCTGCGCTCCAAAGAAAAAAAAGGAAGAGCGTCAACATTCAGATGATGATGGACATGATCATGGAGAAACTGATAAAACTGCTTTTCAGATGTTCTTGCCTGCGATTATTTCATTGGTACTTTTATTAACTGGCATTGCACTGGACAATTACATCAAACCGGAATGGTTTAAAGATTGGGTACGAATTGTCTGGTACGGTGTTGCTTATCTACCAGTAGGTCTACCAGTTTTAAAAGAGGCTTTTGAAAGTATCAAACAAGGTGACGTGTTTTCAGAATTTTTCCTTATGAGCATTGCAACAATAGGAGCTTTCATTATCGGAGAATTTCCAGAGGGCGTGGCAGTTATGCTATTCTATGCAGTGGGAGAGGTTTTTCAGACTCTGGCGGTGTCGAGAGCTAAAACCAATATTAAGGCACTCTTAGATCAACGACCTGATGAGGTAACCATTATTGAAAATAATCAGCCTAAAAAAATTAAAGCTGCCGAAGCCAAAATAGGGGATACAATTCAGTTAAAATCAGGAGAAAAACTCGCATTGGACGGAGAATTGATCTCCGACTCTGCGTCTTTTAACACAGCGGCTTTAACAGGGGAAAGTAAACCTGATTCCAAAAATAAAGGGGAAACAGTGTTAGCCGGGATGATCAATATGAACAGTGTAGCTTTGGTCAAAGTCAATACGGCTTATGAGGACAGCAAACTCAGCAAGATCCTGGAACTTGTTCAGAATGCAACAGCGCAAAAAGCTCCGACTGAACTCTTTATCAGAAAATTTGCAAGAATTTACACCCCAATTGTGGTGGCATTAGCTGTTTTAATCTGCCTCGTACCTTATTTCTTTGTTGATGATTATATTTTCAGAGATTGGTTGTACAGAGCATTGATATTCTTAGTGATCTCATGTCCTTGCGCATTGGTGATCTCTATCCCGCTTGGTTACTTTGGAGGAATCGGAGCAGCGAGCCGCAACGGTATATTATTTAAAGGAAGTAACTTTTTGGATAAGATTGCTGAGATTCAGAATGTGGTTATGGATAAAACCGGAACCATGACAGAGGGTGTTTTTAAAGTCCAGGACGTTACCATTAAGGAAGGTTTTGACAAGGATGAAATTCTCCAGCTGGTCAATGTTGTTGAAAGTAAAAGTACCCATCCGGTGGCTACTGCTGTTCACGAGTTTGTAGGAGAACTCAACAATTCAATCAATTTAGAAGATACAGAAGAAATTGCAGGGCACGGTCTTAAGGCTATAGCTAATGGGAAAGAAATCCTTGTTGGTAATTTTAAACTGCTAGATAAATTCAAGATCAGTTATGACGTTGATCCTTCCAAAATCGTATACACGGTCATCGCCATTGCCTACGACGGTAAATTTGCAGGGTTCATTACTATTGCTGACCGTATCAAGGACGATGCAAAGCAGGCAGTTGATAAACTTCATAGTTTGAAGGTAAAGGCCACGATGCTGAGTGGTGACAAAACGACTGTAGTAAAATATGTGGCTGAACAGATCGGTATTGACAATGCTTTTGGAGACCTGCTTCCGGAAGATAAGGTTAATAAGGTCAAAGAAATAAAAGCAAGAAATGAAAGTGTAGCATTTGTCGGTGACGGCGTTAATGATGCGCCTGTTGTAGCATTAAGTGATGTTGGAATTGCCATGGGAGGACTGGGTAGCGATGCGACTATCGAAACTGCCGATGTAGTTATTCAGGATGATAAGCCTTCAAAAATAGCTATGGCAATCAACATTGGTAAAAAAACCAAAAGAATTGTGTGGCAAAATATCATACTTGCCTTTGTAGTAAAAGCTATCGTGCTTGTACTCGGAGCTGGCGGCCTTGCTACGATGTGGGAAGCGGTTTTTGCTGATGTGGGAGTTGCTATGATTGCCATCCTCAATGCAGTAAGGATTCAAAGAATGAAATTTTAAAAGAGATTAACACAGATAAAATAGAGCAAATTGTAGTGTCCTGTCTCCTTAGGATACTACAATTCTAAGAAAAATTTGCCTCCACTCATTTGATTAAGATTGAGTTCCCATAAAATATGGGAACAGGAAAGTTACATCAAATTTTACTATATAAAATTAAATTCTATTAGTGCTGCATGCGAACAATAAAAACTCAGAAAAATAATTTTTTATGTGGACTTATGTGAAAAAAAATTCAATACTGATCATTTTACTTAAATTTTCTCTAAGTATTTATGCTCAGGATAGTTTGTCATTACGAAAAACTGCTCAACAAGATTCTTTAATAATAAGAGATAATACCTTGGATTATAAAAAAATGATTGTTCCGGTTAGCTTGATATCAGCAGGTGCGATGGTTTTTGCAATTCCTGAAATCAACAAGTTTGATGCTAGTGTAAGAAAGGAAATAAGCGATCACAGATTAAACAATTCAAAATTAGACAACTATACCCAATTTATACCTGCTGCGCTGGTCTATGGGTTAAACGTTGCGGGGGTTCAGGGGAAACATAATTTAAAGGATCGCACGATTATTTTGGCAACATCGCAAGCTATTTCTTCGGCGATAGTTATTCCAGCAAAGTTAATGATCGGCAGGGAGCGACCTGATCAGTCAAATCATATGTCATTTCCATCAGGACATGCGGCAATTGCATTTTCAACAGCGCAGTTTATGTTCAGAGAATATCGGGACAGCAATTTTTGGATCAGTCTGTCAGGATATCCGTTTGCTGTTTTCACCAGTGTTTACAGAATCATCAATAATAAGCATTGGACTACCGATGTTTTGGCTGGAGCAGGTATCGGTATTCTTTCAACCGAGATAGCCTATTGGTTATATCCAAAACTCAAAATTTTATTTAAAACTCAAAATAAAAAGACTTTATCTATGATTTCTCCTTACTTCCAACAGAGTTACCAGCAGAAAAGTTTTGGACTTAATTATCAGGTCATTTTTTAAAATGTCATTATAATGGGATTTAGAAGAAGATTCAATAGAAGAGTAATAAGGAGGGGGAAACACAGACTTTCTTGGGAAGATATATTCTGTTTGATAGTTTTAGTTATTATGTTTCTCTCTATGATAATTTATGGAGTTCACAGGTATCTGCATCCCACTAAACTTCATAATTCCATTCATCATCACAGTAAAAAATAAATCAATCTATTTACTAAAAGGATCAATAGCCAATTATGGACAGATAAATATAATATTTTTTTAGAGTAAAATTTTAATATATCACGTATTTAAAAGGACATTTAATATTATTTAGATGACTCAAATAAATGTGGTTTAAAAAGATGTAAAATATTTAAAATCAAGGTGTTACGTATTAATTTTGGCATCTTATTTGCCTTTCACATATAACAACAAAAATCAATCAATATTCACTTTTAAATTAAAACGTTATGAGCAACGAAGATCAAAAAAAAGAGACGCACAAGCATCCGGAACATCATGAGCACAAAGAACATCATCCGCACAAGGAGCATCACGAAGGTCCTGAACACGCGAATGAACCGGAGCATCATCAAGAAAAAGAGCATCACGATGAGAAAGAACATCATGATGAAAAAGAACATCATGATGAGAGTAAGAAGTAAATAAAACAGTTCGTAGTATACTGAATTTCAATAATGGAATTCAGTATATTTTTTATAGAAATAATAAATACATTCAGTATTTCAATTTATCTTCTTAATTGTGCCTTTTCAGATTAGTGATGTTTAATTAATCCGCTATTGATAAAATTTAGTTTTAAACTCTATGATTGAGGCAATCTTACGAACATTATTGCTGATTTTTGGCATTGTAAAAAAAAACAAATAAGGATCTCCACGTAGGAATAAATTTTAATATTTCCTTGTATTCTATTATATCTTTTATCAATTAAAAAAATTTTCCCCAGTGATAAGAACTTAAACAAATGTTCTTGATCCAAATTCAAAATTGCAAAATCAACCTGTCACTGCGATGATATGAATATTAAACAAAATCTAAAAATAGTAGCTGATAAGGTCAACCACCTGGATTCACATTACAAATTATATATTTCACTTGCGTCGGCAACTTTGCTCTTTTTATTATTGCTGCTAACTAATATGGAAACATCAATAACTTTGATGATTACCTGGTTGGGATTCGCCACTATGAGTCTGATACTGTCTTGGATAACAATCCTGACTTCCCATCCTTCAGATGTGAAGCATGAAGCTCACGCGCAAGATTCAGGCAGAACCCTTATATTTTGCTTTGTAGTAGTTGCAGCCTTTGCCAGTTTGCTTGCAATCATCATACTTTTAAAAGAAACATCGGACAAGACAGATCAAGGAATTTATGCAGAGATACTTATTCCTTTAGGTTGCGTTGCAGGATCTTGGTGGCTTTTACACACAGTTTTCACACTCAGATATGCTCATTTTTTCTACTGTGATATCGATCATGACAGTGGTAGAAAAATAAAGCCTGAAGGTTTGAGGTTTCCTGAAGACGACGAGCCAGATTACCTTGATTTCACTTATTTTTCATTTGTTATCGGGATGACTTTTCAGGTTTCGGATGTAGAAATAACGTCGAAAAGGATACGGCGGTTAGCGTGGTTACATGGTATATTAGCTTTTGCATTTAATACTTTTATTGTAGCATTTACTATCAATATCATAGCAGGATTCTTTCAAAAATAAGAAAAAAAGATGATTATCATAGATATTTGAAAATATCGAATTAAATGTGAAACTAAACCTTAGTATGCCTCACTTTTGGAAAATACTGCCCCTGCTATATAGTGAGTGAAATTTGACGCAACCTTTAATAATGTAGGGATATAAACAATTTTTTCTCCCTCATTGATTATTTCTTTTCGAGGTAGGACATTAGAATCTATCGAATACTTTTCCAGTTCCTGAAAAAAACCGTTCCCAAGATATTGAAACATTATTTTTAGCATATTTTCTATTCTTTATAATTGATATAGGTAGATTTTAGATGTTACTACTTTAATGGGCATTAATGACAGTAGTGTGGAACATATCTATGAATAACACTGATAATATCATAGCTATGTATTGAACAACAAATAGATTTTTTTACTGTAATAGCACATTGTATTTATGAAATTTATTATCGTGTTTTACTTTTTAGGAAATTATAAAATTACTTTGTTTCATAAATCTGTGATATGAGTTACCGATTTTATATAAAATGAATTTAAAGAATTACTATGAATTTTTGAGTAATAGCTTAAAAAAGGTGATCAAAATCCGACTATATTTAATTAGCAAAAGAAAGTTGGTAAACTTATTAAAATTTTATCAACTGATATTCAATAATTTTAACCTTTTGGTAAGTGGTTGACTTTTAGGTGTGTACTTGTGTATAGGTATGTGTGTGCTTAGCTTTGTAAGAATTAATCAAATAAAAACAATCGCAACATGAAAATTTTAGTATTTGGAGCTACAGGCTCACAACAATTTAATGTAATATCAGAAGGTATTAAAAAAGGAGCGGAAGTAATTGCTGCGACAAGCTCAGAAAATAGTTTTAAGAAGCTAGCTAATGCTGGAGCAACGCCGGTTTTAGCAAACTTAGCTGACGCTGACAAAATAAGCGAAATTACCAATGGCGTCGATGCAATTGCCTTTATGATTCCTGTATCTCTTCCTAATCCTTTTGACGGTTTGCAATATGCTAAAAATGTAATTGATGCCGCTAAAGCTAATGGCGTGAAAAAAATCGTCTGGAATACAAGTGGCTGGTTGGAGTCTCAAAAAGTTGGATCGCCTGTTGACGATATAAAATTGGACGTTCAGGAATATTTGAAAAGTAGCGGAGTAGATTATGTGATCATCGAACCAACGATCTATATGGAAAATATGATGGGACCATTCTGTGCACCTTTTATCACCAATGAGAAAAAACTAGCTTATCCTACTCCAGAAGCGATGCCGATTGGTTGGATTGCTTCAAGAGATGTAAGTGCTTTTGTGGTTGAAGCGATTTATAATGAAGATTTAAAAGCAGATAATTTCAAAATCAGCGGTTTGGAAAACTTGAAAGGGAATGAATTAGCATCAGAATTTTCCAATGGGATAGGAGAAGAGATTGTATATTATCCTCAGAAACCTCAGGAATTTGGTGATATATTAAAACCAATGGTTGGAGAGGCAGGAGCAAACAGTGTTGCAGCTTATGTATGTCTTCAAAAGAAAATGGACTTTCTCTTAGGGAGTATTTGTTAGTTTAAAGTTATAATAAAAAGTTGATTTC
>NZ_JAPFHB010000021.1:0-5873 GCF_059803555.1 Chryseobacterium sp. TB1-D10
AGCGCAGAAGCCTAACAGGGAAATATGAGAAGATTGGCACTTATTAAATAAGTATTAATTTTCGGATAAAAGACTTGTGTGATAAAAAAAGAAAAGTTATTTTTGCAGACCCAAATCGAGAGATTGTGGAGCGTAGTAGGAGTAAGGATTACAGGCTAATATGATCTTGAAAAAGATCAGAAAAAACTTGAAAAAAGTTTTGGTAGTTTGGGAATGATTTTCTACTTTTGCAATCCCAAATCGAGAGAGATGGGAAGCGCAGGAGACGGTTTAAAAACATAATCAAAACACTTTTCGAGTAACGAAAAAAAACTTTAAAAAAGTTTTGGTAGTTTGGAAAAAACTTTTTACTTTTGCACTCGCAAATCAGGGTCAACAATGACAGATTAAGAATCCTGAGGAAGCGAAGAGAACGCAGTTCATTGACATAACATATAACAACCAAATTAAGAAAACCAAAGCGTCAATTTTAAATTGAGTTTGAGTATAAGGACAAACAAACATACAATGGAGAGTTTGATCCTGGCTCAGGATGAACGCTAGCGGGAGGCCTAACACATGCAAGCCGAGCGGTATTTGTTCTTCGGAACAGAGAGAGCGGCGTACGGGTGCGGAACACGTGTGCAACCTGCCTTTATCTGGGGGATAGCCTTTCGAAAGGAAGATTAATACCCCATAATATATTGAATGGCATCATTCGATATTGAAAACTCCGGTGGATAGAGATGGGCACGCGCAAGATTAGATAGTTGGTAGGGTAACGGCCTACCAAGTCAGTGATCTTTAGGGGGCCTGAGAGGGTGATCCCCCACACTGGTACTGAGACACGGACCAGACTCCTACGGGAGGCAGCAGTGAGGAATATTGGACAATGGGTGAAAGCCTGATCCAGCCATCCCGCGTGAAGGACTAAGGCCCTATGGGTTGTAAACTTCTTTTATACTGGGATAAACCTACTTACGTGTAAGTAGCTGAAGGTACAGTATGAATAAGCACCGGCTAACTCCGTGCCAGCAGCCGCGGTAATACGGAGGGTGCAAGCGTTATCCGGATTTATTGGGTTTAAAGGGTCCGTAGGCGGATCTGTAAGTCAGTGGTGAAATCTCATAGCTTAACTATGAAACTGCCATTGATACTGCAGGTCTTGAGTGAGATTGAGGTAGCTGGAATAAGTAGTGTAGCGGTGAAATGCATAGATATTACTTAGAACACCAATTGCGAAGGCAGGTTACCAAGTCTTAACTGACGCTGATGGACGAAAGCGTGGGGAGCGAACAGGATTAGATACCCTGGTAGTCCACGCCGTAAACGATGCTAACTCGTTTTTGGGTCTTTAAGATTCAGAGACTAAGCGAAAGTGATAAGTTAGCCACCTGGGGAGTACGTTCGCAAGAATGAAACTCAAAGGAATTGACGGGGGCCCGCACAAGCGGTGGAGCATGTGGTTTAATTCGATGATACGCGAGGAACCTTACCAAGACTTAAATGGGAAATGACAGATTTAGAAATAGATCCTTCTTCGGACATTTTTCAAGGTGCTGCATGGTTGTCGTCAGCTCGTGCCGTGAGGTGTTAGGTTAAGTCCTGCAACGAGCGCAACCCCTGTCACTAGTTGCTAACATTCAGTTGAGGACTCTAGTGAGACTGCCTACGCAAGTAGAGAGGAAGGTGGGGATGACGTCAAATCATCACGGCCCTTACGTCTTGGGCCACACACGTGCTACAATGGCCAGTACAGAGGGCAGCTACCAGGTGACTGGATGCGAATCTCGAAAGCTGGTCTCAGTTCGGATTGGAGTCTGCAACTCGACTCTATGAAGCTGGAATCGCTAGTAATCGCGCATCAGCCATGGCGCGGTGAATACGTTCCCGGGCCTTGTACACACCGCCCGTCAAGCCATGGAAGTCTGGGGTACCTGAAGTCGGTGACCGTAAAAGGAGCTGCCTAGGGTAAAACAGGTAACTAGGGCTAAGTCGTAACAAGGTAGCCGTACCGGAAGGTGCGGCTGGAACATCTCATTTTAGAGCGTCTTTAGACGTTAAACAAATACAAAAAGTTTTTTATACTTGAAAAAGCTTTGGTTTACTTTGGTTGCTTATATAACAATATACCCCTAAAGATTAGTAAGAGGGAACAGAGATAATTAACAATTATTAATTAACGATTAATAATTAGTAATTAGAGAGAGTCTCGTAGCTCAGCTGGTTAGAGCGCTACACTGATAATGTAGAGGTCGGCAGTTCGAGCCTGCCCGAGACTACTAATTAAAAAGGATTAAGAGATTAAAAATATTGAGAGATTAAAAAATTGGCATTGTCTAATAAATAATCATTTAATCATTTAATTTTTGAATCTGGAAACAGGGGGAATTAGCTCAGCTGGCTAGAGCGCCTGCCTTGCACGCAGGAGGTCAAGGGTTCGACTCCCTTATTCTCCACAATTACTGGAAAGTGATAAAAAGAGTTACAGAGATGTAACAAGAACAGAAGATTATACATTTACGAAAGACAATATTTATGGACAATAGGGTCCGACATTACAATAATGTTTACATTATTTGATGTAAAGAGTTCGACTCTCTTATATATTACTGTTTTACGACTTTAATTTAAAAGTTACGGATAGAGCCAAAAACAATATCTGTTCATTAAGGAAGTAAGAAGATAAAAGATCATTGACATTAACGATAAGAACATCACAAAGAGAAAACCGAGTGCAATTGAGCACTTGAGTTTATAAAAATACCGTTTAGCATTAGTGCTAAGCAAAAAATACTGAACTAATTAATAATTAGGAAAGAAATCGTTAAGGGCGTATGGCGGATGCCTAGGCTTTCAGAGGCGAAGAAGGACGTGGTAAGCTGCGAAAAGCTCGGGGGATTGGCACACACGAATTGATCCCGAGATGTCCGAATGGGGCAACCCAATACATTGAAGATGTATTACCTCGCAAGAGGAGCAAACCCGGAGAACTGAAACATCTAAGTACCCGGAGGAAAAGAAATCGAAGAGATTCCGTAAGTAGCGGCGAGCGAAAGCGGATTAGCCCAAAAGTCTTTATATGTTTAATAGAATGTTCTGGAAAGAACAGCCATAGACGGTGATAGCCCGGTATATGAAAGGCATACATAGATGATAAATGAGTAGGGCGGGACACGTGAAATCCTGTCTGAATATGGGGGGACCATCCTCCAAGGCTAAATACTCCTGAAAGACCGATAGTGAACTAGTACTGTGAAGGAAAGGTGAAAAGCACTTCGAATAGAAGGGTGAAATAGAACCTGAAACCGTACGCCTACAAGCGGTCGGAGCCCACAAGTTGGGTGACGGCGTGCCTTTTGCATAATGAGCCTACGAGTTAATTTTACTAGCGAGGTTAAGGACTTAAGGTCCGGAGCCGGAGCGAAAGCGAGTCTGAATAGGGCGCTTAGTTAGTAGGATTAGACGCGAAACCTTGTGATCTACCCATGGGCAGGTTGAAGCTTTGGTAACACAAAGTGGAGGACCGAACCGGTTGACGTTGAAAAGTCTTCGGATGACCTGTGGGTAGGGGTGAAAGGCCAATCAAACTGGGAGATAGCTCGTACTCCCCGAAATGCATTTAGGTGCAGCGTTGAGACAAGTTTATTAGAGGTAGAGCTACTGATTGGATGCGGGGGAGTCAAATCCTACCAATTCCTGACAAACTCCGAATGCTAATAAATGTTTCTCAGCAGTGAGGGCGCGGGTGCTAAGGTCCGTGTCCGAGAGGGAAAGAACCCAGACCAACAGCTAAGGTCCCAAAATATATGCTAAGTTGAAATAACGCGGTTGGACTGCATTGACAGCTAGGATGTTGGCTTGGAAGCAGCCATTCATTTAAAGAGTGCGTAACAGCTCACTAGTCGAGCGGTCCGGCATGGATAATAATCGGGCATAAGCATATTACCGAAGCTATGGATTTGTAATTTATTACATCTGGTAGGGGAGCATTCTGTTTGCACAGAAGCAGTATCGTGAGGTATTGTGGAGCGGACAGAAAAGAAAATGTAGGCATAAGTAACGATAAAGCGGGCGAGAAACCCGCTCACCGAAAGACTAAGGATTCCTCAGCCATGCTAATCAGCTGAGGGTTAGTCGGGACCTAACGCGAACCCGAAAGGGGTAGTGGATGGACAATGGGTTAATATTCCCATACTTGCTCACACTAAAAAGGGGACGGAGTGCCGTACTTACTGGAGACTGACGGAATAGTCAAGACCTAGCCTTCGGGCGAAGTTGCTGTAAGGAAAGTGCTTCCAAGAAAAGCCGAAGTGAAGCAACCCGTACCATAAACCGACACAGGTAGTCGAGGAGAGAATCCTAAGGTGCTAGAGTGAATCATGGTTAAGGAACTAGGCAAAATAGTCTCGTAACTTCGGAAGAAGAGACGCCAGCAGCAATGCTGGCCGCAGTGAAGAGGCCCAGGCGACTGTTTATCAAAAACACAGGACTCTGCTAAATCGAAAGATGCTGTATAGGGTCTGACACCTGCCCGGTGCTGGAAGGTTAAGGAAGGGCGTTAGCAGCAATGCGAAGCGTTTGACTGAAGCCCCAGTAAACGGCGGCCGTAACTATAACGGTCCTAAGGTAGCGAAATTCCTTGTCGGGTAAGTTCCGACCTGCACGAATGGTGTAACGATCTGGGCACTGTCTCAACCATGAGCTCTGTGAAATTGTAGTCTCGGTGAAGATGCCGAGTACCCGCAATGGGACGAAAAGACCCTGTGAACCTTTACTATAACTTCGTATTGACTTTGAGTAAGTAATGTGTAGGATAGGTGGGAGACTTTGAAGCAGGCACGCTAGTGTTTGTGGAGTCAACGTTGAAATACCACCCTTTACTTACTTGGAGCCTAACTTCTTTTAGAAGGACATTGCGTGGTGGGTAGTTTGACTGGGGTGGTCGCCTCCAAAAGAGTAACGGAGGCTTTCAAAGGTACCCTCAGCACGCTTGGTAACCGTGCGTAGAGTGTAATGGCATAAGGGTGCTTGACTGTGAGACCTACAAGTCGATCAGGTGCGAAAGCAGGACATAGTGATCCGGTGGTTCCGTATGGAAGGGCCATCGCTCATAGGATAAAAGGTACTCCGGGGATAACAGGCTAGTCTCCCCCAAGAGCTCATATCGACGGGGAGGTTCGGCACCTCGATGTCGGCTCGTCACATCCTGGGGCTGGAGAAGGTCCCAAGGGTTGGGCTGTTCGCCCATTAAAGTGGCACGCGAGCTGGGTTCAGAACGTCGTGAGACAGTTCGGTCTCTATCTATTGCGGGCGTTAGATGTTTGAGAGGGCTTGAATCTAGTACGAGAGGACCGATTTGAACAAACCTCTGGTGTATCAGTTGTTCCGCCAGGAGCACCGCTGAGTAGCTACGTTTGGAAAGGATAAGCACTGAAAGCATATAAGTGCGAAACCTGCCTCAAGATGAGACATCTTTTAAGGGTCGTTGGAGATGACGACGTTGATAGGCTATAGGTGTAAAGACAGTAATGTCATAGCCGAGTAGTACTAATTACCCGTAGATTTATTGCCTAATTGGCATAGTGCTCAGTTGCACAACAAGGTTCTCTCTTTGTGAACGTTTTTATCGATAATTATTGTAAAATGTAAAAAGTATGATGTACAATGTATGAACGGTATCGTGAATACACTCTACATTTTATAAACTACATTCTACATTAATATATATACCCATACTTTGTACATTATACATATTACAATGTACAACTTTAACAGCCTTTAGGGTGGTTTTAGCAGAGGGGCTCACCTGTTCCCATTCCGAACACAGAAGTTAAGCCCTCTAGCGCCGATGGTACTGCGAAAGCGGGAGAGTAGGTCGCCGCCAGTTTTTT
>NZ_JAPFHB010000022.1:0-5215 GCF_059803555.1 Chryseobacterium sp. TB1-D10
ATTGTTTTCTGGGGAACGCCAGTAAAATCCAAAGTGCTTTCGGTTTTGGTAAAGCCGCCCAGATGGTTGTAGCTGTAGGTGCCGATGGGTCTGGCTTTCCTGTCATAAAAGGTGTAGCTCTTCGTCCATTTGTCATCCTCAATATTCTTTACAAAAGAAGCAGTGGGCAAAGATTTGGTGGATTGGGTGACGCCTTGCGGGAAAGTGTCTTTCAGGATGGGAACGCCCAGGATAGCATCGCCTGTCGGGAAGACAGTACCGGAAGGATACTTATCATAATAGTTGACAGAAAGAAGCTGGTTGATATACGTTGGGAAGGCATTGGAATTGGTGTATTCAACTGCCAGTCCTGGGTAAAGGTTCCGCTTCCTTCCACATTATTTGGAAAGGTGTTCTCTATCCAGGTCTGGATCTGTTCCCTTGATCCCGGGTCGGATGTGATCCCGGTATAGATCACCCTGCCAAATTTATCATACTTGGTAAAAAGCCATCGTTTGTCCGGACGCATATTCTCGTCCTGTGTCAGCACTAGGCGGTCTGCTTTGTCATAAACCATATATTCCCAGCCTTTTCCGGGCAGTTTCTTCTCCACAAGGCGGTTTTTGCCGTCGTATCTGTACTGGTAGCAGAGATCTGTGATGAGAGGTTTGGTGGCGGCATCCAGCACACTTACCCCGCCTGCCGGAATCAACTGATCGATCTTTTTAGAAGCTTCCGGAGATATCACGAAGGCTAAATTATTGAACTCATTGTAGATATAATAGGTGTCGGCATATACATTGCCGGTCACTTCTTTTCTTACAAGCAGCGTTTGTCCTTCTCCATTTTTGAATTCTATCGTTTTGTTGCCATCTTCATCGGTAATGAGATTCTTATAAAGTTGGTTGTCTCCAAAATATTTAGAGGTTTCCAGCCTGAGGTCATTGTTGTTCTGGTCCGGCCAGTGGACATTGCTCCAAAAACGCATGACTTTGTCTGCGCTTGTACTGGCAAGATAATCAAATTTTACAGGTTTGCTGCTCCACGCATTTCCCACTTGCACTTGTTGCTGAACTCTGTCCAATGGCGAATTTTCCAATAGTTTTTTAGAATAAAATGTAGTCTCGGAAGGGTGCAAAATGGGATATACTGGATTGGAAACCGGAGGGTCGGACTGCGGATTCTGCTGATAGATTGCGCCGTTGGAACTTCCGGATTGTGGCAGAGGAAGATAATCCTTGGTCTGTCTTCCGAACTCATCATATATAATCGGGGTTACAATATCATTTCCCAATGGTGAGGCTTTGACATTCACAACCTGTTTTGGTCTGCCCAGTCCGTCGAAATACTGAATAGTTTCTGAAACTGGTTTCTGAACCGGATCTCCCGGTTTGGAGAGGTAGGTTTTGGTGTAGATATAGTTCTCCGTAGAACTCGGAACTGTCTGGGAATAGGTGTTTACTGCTACAAACAGTAAAACGAGGGCTAATATTTGTTTTTTACAAACCCTACTTATAAAGTCTTTTGGGTGTTTGTGAAATAAGTTCACCGACTGAAAGGAGATAATCTTCGATTTCATTGTTTGTGTTTTTATGGTTTGTACTTGTATTCGTAGGATTTCAGGATATTTCCGTTGATGTCCCTTATTTCTTGTAGCCTGTTGGCGGTGTCATAGATATAGACCTCACGGATTCCCGATGGTGGCGTAATGGACGTAACCCCAATTAATGGATTGTAAGTATAAGTTGTAATCTGATAACCCGGAAGGGCAGTTCTAAAACTGTCCAAAGCAATAATCAAAGCACCTTCTTTTGTTGGATCAGACGCATCCGCATCGGAAGCTGTGACGATTGCTGTTGCCAAATTGGAAACCTGCGCATACGTTGCACCTTCTATCTTGGCGATTGGCTGGGTTTGGTTGTACCCCCAGATGATGGCTGTTGATACATTAGCCTTGTCTTTATATTCAATCAGATTACCATTAGCCGCATATTTTAGATCAATTTCTTTTGTGTTATTTTCGCTTTTTAAATCATATTTCAATACTGAACTTGGAAGCAGGTTTGTTGCTGAGCTGTAGACAGTTTCAGTTTTGGAGATTCTGTCTCCGTTATTTTTGATTTCCGTAATTAGGGGGATACTTATCATATTAGCAGCTATCAAAGATTGAAAATCAGTTTGAGAATTATTTGCAACAGTGAAATCTGTAGCATATTTATATGTTTTTTCCATTACAGAGCCATCTGCATATTTTGTTTTCTCATTCTTTATATAATTATTTTGATTATATTCAATCGTATCTTCTTGTACTAATGAGGCTATCTGTCCGCCAGGAAATTGTTCACTTTTAATATAATTATTTAATGATATTCCCACCACATCATTTAAAACTCCAAAATCACCCCAGAGTCTTTCTTTATCATCTGGTTGTAAACAATCATATGCAAAACAGGTATTAAAAACACTTTGCTTATAGGGCTGTTTTCTCATTCTGATGATATTTGCTCCTACGTTAATTTCGTTTTCTTTGATTAAATAATCAAAATTAGTTTTTGATAGATTATTCCCTGCTTCATTTTTTATCGTTTTATAGACATTTTGTCCCCTTAGATAATCATAATTAATATTTTTAGTAAAAGTTGGGCCTATTATAGAATAGTTATCATTGGGAAAGTCCTTAGGAGATCGCATTTTGTATTCTGTTTTTCCATTACCGGTTTCATAAACGGTTACATACTCGTAGCCAACATCTCCTCCTTTAGTTTTATCAGAAGGAATTAGATTTTTATTTGAATTTGTTCTTATGTAGCCATCACTAAATGTATATATTGGTTCTGGATAAACTAAACTTCCACTGCTCAGGTTGCTTGACGGAATATTATAATTGAAATTAAATTTTTTCGCAAAAGGCGTATTTACATTAGGATTTTCAGAATCATAGTGTGTAATAGATTTGATTCTTATACCTCCGCCTCTCAGATTGATGTTGCTGCTGGAATCGATACCTGTTGTAGAATCGGGAAATGTAGTATATAAATTAGGTTCAAATTGATATAATATAGATCCTTTGGTAGGCAATATCATTTTATTCAGGATATTTACATCAATACACTCTGTATTGACACATTTTGTAAATTCCCAGGGATCTTTTGATAAAGTTTCATTGGATTCCTTATAAAAGAATTTATAGTTGAATAGAATAAAATTGTTTCTATCCTGTTTTTCAATTTTTCCAGTTTCAGCCTTTTTTCAGATGTATTGAACTGAAAATAATTGTATATAAAATTAAATTTCTCTATCTCCGTATCATCAATTTTCGTAAGTATTATGGAATTTATTTTTTCTGGTTTATAATTATTAGCAGTAAAATAATTAGTATCTAGTCTGTTATTATCATAGGAAAATTTGATTTTTGCTTTATTTTTAATTTCTATATAATCAAGAGTTCTGTTTTTGAATATGGTCTCTATTGTTGTTGACTCGTGAGCTAATGGATAAGGATCGGGATCAGTAGGTAATGGTATTGTAGGCTGGTATTCAAAACTTCGATTTTTTATAACAGGATAATCCTGAATTAAAATTGTAGAAGCATTATTGTAATAAAATTCTGCCAGGAGATTATTATTTTGATCTTTTATACTGCTTATTTTAAAGCTTGAAGCACATGCGCCTAGCTTAGTTATCGGATTGGAACCAGGGTCAATTGTAGGGAAAAAGCGAGTTCCTGTTAATATATTTTTTCTTTCAGCATATTCTACAATATCAAAATTATATTGATTTCCATTATCATCTATAATTTTAAAACTTTCTGGAGCATAGGTAGCAGCATTATGTTGGCTAATTATTTTCAAATTATTTTCATCAAGTTTTTTGACTTCAAAAGTTCCATTTGCCTTTTTTTTAATAATAAATCGCCCACTGTAACCCATTACGTCATATTGGTAAAGATCATACTCCAGATCAAACCTATTAAATAAAGCACCCTCAAATAGGAATCTTTTCCGTTCAACCTCAGTATAATTAATTATACCTTCATTGAGATAATCTAGTATATGTCTTGTTTTATTTGGGAATATTTCATTGTTTTGGTCGTGATATATTCCCACTTGAGATGAAAAACTAGGCATTGGAATGTGATCCTGATCAATAATTAATTCATCTGGAACACCTCTTACAGTTCTGGTTATCGTGCCGGCAGAAGTAATGCTCCATCCCAATCCAACTTCCGAAGCCTTATCTTCTATTTTTGCGTTGTTTGGATGGTATTTCAATTCAACTGAAATATTTAAATTTTTATATGACGTCCCAATATTGTATAATGGAACAGAAATATCAGGAATACCTGTATAATAACTCACAGGAACTTCTTCAAATTTCATTAAGTTGCTCGATGAAGGGGAAGAGGGAAAAACTTTATTATGCAAATCCATAGTGCCTTGGTAATTGGTTTGCGAATTTATTTTGATAATTATAGACAAGGCAATTAATAATTGTATTTTTCTCATAATGTTTTTATTCTTTCACGATTTTAGCAGTTAGTTTTTTGTTTTGTTGGGTAGGGATATTCGCTTTGATGATGTAAACCCCTTGCGGAAGTTTAGCAGTATTAATTTTTGTGATTTTGTTGTTGGTTTTCAAGGTGTGGAGTTGTTTCCCCGCCATATCATAAACATAGATATCCGCCACATCGAAGTCCAATCCTATCTCCACATAAGCATATTCCCCAACAGGATTCGGGTAGATGCGGATGTCCTTATTCTCTACCAAATCATCCAGCTGCTTGTCACCCAGCTTTATAATTTTCCAGTTTTCTTCGCCCAATTGGTCGGCAGTCGTCCCTGCCAGAAGATAACTCCCATCACTTTGCAGCTTTGCAGAAACCAATCGTTCCTGATTCTTTTTTTCCTTCCCTTCCACATATTTTCGCCATTCTTCTTTACCAGTATTGTCAATATACAGCATCCAGAATTTCTCATCATCTTTCCTCACTTTTCCCTCAGCTTGGGTATAGCCTCCAAGCAAAAATCCTCGGTCTTCACTGTAATTATCTTTGTTGGTTTTCCGGATCACATCCAGACTCATCGCAACATCTCTGTTCCCAAAATTGTAGCTTTTCTGCCAGATTTCATTCCCGGATTTGTCTAAATTTAGAACCCAGATGTCCGTTCCATCCTTTACATTTTCTTTTTTGTTTCCTGAAGAATTGCTTCTGCTTTCGCCTGATACCAGATATCCA
>NZ_JAPFHB010000023.1:0-4740 GCF_059803555.1 Chryseobacterium sp. TB1-D10
AATGTGGCGATTGTTTGCGGTGCCTCTTCATGAGCCTCCTCTGCCTGTTCGGTTTTTGCTTTTACTTCCGTTTCCTCAGAAGCTTCTTTTTTTCCACAGCTTAAGGCTAAAAAAGAAATTAACAGCGCAGATATTATATTATATTTAATTTTCATTTTATTTGTTTATGATTGAATTAATGGTAATAACAGATTGATTAACCTGTTGAATGGATTCCAGATATTTTAATTGAATATTCGTGGAAGTCTGAAGCGCAAAAAGATACTCAACATAGGAAATTTCTCCTGTTTTATATCCTAATTGTCCGGCTTTAGATATTTTCTCAGCATTGGGGATTGCCTGATTAACATAATAGTTGTACTGCTCTACATCCTGCTGATATTGATTCAAAGCATTTTGCAGTTGTGCTTCCAGCTGTTTTTGCTGCAATTTTGCATTAGATTCCGCTACTTGCTTTTGGAACTCCCAAGACTGGATTCTCGCTTTTGTAGCACCGAAAGTTAGAGGGATCGTAACGCCAATAGTTGCCACATGAAATCTATTTCCAGCATTAAAATTCTGATCCATACCATTGATCGTCTGAGTACCGATTAAGGACTGATTGGTGTAACCGATACTGAAATCAGGTAGACCTAAAGATCTCTCAACATTTTTATTTTTTTCTGCTATAGCCATCTCCTGATAGTAAGATCTTACCGTTGGATGATTTGCTATCGCCGTGCTGTCAAGTACATAATTAGCTTTTAAAGGTTCATAATTTGTGTCGTAAGGAACTGAGATATCCCCAGAAGTATTCAATAATGTTTTTAGGTTTTTATAGGCATTATTCAAATAGACTTCATTTTGTTTTAATAGTAAATTGATCTCACCTTTCTGAGTTTCTGCAGTATTGATTTCAATCTTTTTTATATCTCCTGATTTAAATCTGACCGTGGCAATTCTTATAAAATCCTGATATAAACTATCCAGATTTTTTAATTTTGACTGGTTAAATTGCAGATACTCGATCTGATAGTAATAAGTCCTCACCTGTCTCGCAAGTTCGTTGATAGAAACCTCTTTATTGATCTGCTTTCCTTTAATCTGTTCAGCAATGAGTTCTCTCCTCGCTTTGAACAATGTTGGGAATGGAATACTTTGAGATATAGAAAAGGACTGATCGAATTTTTTACTGTTATATTGCCCTAACTGAGCATCTACATTCATTTTTGGAAGTTCTTTAGCAGTAGGTTTCAGTGCTTCTGTTACTTTAATATCCAGATCTCTGGACCGCATTAAATTATTGTTGCTTAAAGCGATGTTCGTTGCTTCTGCAATTGTTAAAGGGGTACCTTGTTGTGCATTGAAGGTTTGTCCAAAGAAAAGGAAACCTAAAACTAAAACAGCAGTCAGGGGTTTATTACCTGAGATGTTTTTGATCTTTAATTTAGTACTAAAGATAATGTATAACATCGGTAAAACAAACAGAGTTAAGAAGGTTGCTGTGACCAGTCCCCCGATTACAACGGTCGCCAGAGGTTTCTGAACTTCAGCTCCTGCACCGGTTGAAATGGCCATAGGTAAAAATCCTAATGAAGCAACTGTAGCGGTCATTAAAACAGGTCTTAAACGAGTTTTAGTTCCTTCCATCACACGCTTTAAAATATTGGTTTCACCGTCCTTCTCTAATTGATTAAAGGTTCCGATTAAAACAATTCCATTAAGTACCGCTACTCCAAATAAGGCAATAAAGCCAATTCCTGCGCTGATACTAAAAGGCATACCACGCAGCATTAACGCAAATACGCCGCCAATCGCACTCATCGGGATTGCAGTAAAGATTAGCGTAGCCTGCTTCAATGAGCCGAACGTAAAATACAACAGCATAAATATCAGGAATAAGGATACCGGAACGGCAATGGTCAGTCGTTTACTGGCAGCTTTAAGGTTCTCAAACTGTCCGCCATATGTATAATAATATCCTGATGGTAATTTTTCTTTATTAAGCTTCTGCTGGATTTCTTCCACTACACTTTCTACATCTCGGCCTTTTACGTTAAAACCAATAACGATCCTCCTTTTACCAGCTTCACGGCTGATCTGTGCCGGACCCAATTTATAACTGATATTTGACACCTGTGAAAGAGGGATCTGTGCTCCTGTTTTTGTAGAGACCATCAGATTGCTAACATCATCAATACTGGTTCTATGTAAACTATCCAAACGAACTACGAGATCAAACCTTCGCTCATTTTCAAATACCTGACCTGCTGCCTGACCTGCAAAAGCAGTGCTTACCGCAGTATTTACGTCTTCGATATTAAGTCCGTAATTAGCCATTCTTGTACGGTCATATTCTACATTAATCTGCGGTAGACCACTAACACGTTCGATCTGCGGAGCACTCGCACCTTTTACAGACTGAATGACCTTAGATGTTTTATCAGCATAAATAGCTAAAGAATCCAAATTTTCACCGAAAATTTTAACTGCTACATCCTGCCTGATCCCTGTCATCAACTCATTGAAACGCATCTGGATCGGTTGATTTTTTTCGAAAAATACTCCCGGGATAGCTTCAAGCTTTTCAGAGATCTCATCTGCTAATTCATCATATGATTTTTTTGTTTTCCATTCACTCTGCGGTTTTAAGATCACCATCATATCAGTAGCTTCAGGAGGCATTGGATCAGTAGGGACTTCAGCAGCACCGGTCTTCCCTACAACCATTTTAACTTCGTCAAATTGTTTGATGAGCCTAGACGCCTGCATGGAGGTTTCAATACTCTGACTTAAAGAACTTCCCTGTGGAAGAATACAGTGAAAAGCAAAATCCCCTTCCTGCATCTGAGGGATAAATTCACCGCCCATTCTTCCGAACAAGAATACGGCTACAGCAAAAATAGCAACGGTAACACCTACTAACCAATATTTGATCCTCAATGCTTTTTCCAATAAAGGAGTGTAGGCCTTTTGAATCTTATTCATCATTTTGTCTGAGAAATTTTCTTTATGAGAAATTTTCTTGGATAAAAACAACGCACTCATCATCGGTATATAGGTCACCGATAGGATTGTTGCCCCTATAATGGCAAAACCAACTGTTTTAGCCATAGGTGTAAACATCTTACCTTCAACACCGATTAACGTTAAAATAGGTATATAAACAATTAGAATGATAATCTGCCCAAATATGGCACTATTCATCATTTTGGATGCAGCAGATCCCACCTCCTCATCCATTTGAGCTTGGGTGAGTTCTTTTTTATTTTTTTTATGTTGTAGAACATGTAATGTCGCCTCGACAATAATAACAGCACCGTCAACAATCAACCCGAAATCAATCGCCCCCAGACTCATTAAGTTGGCACTCACTCCGAAAACATTCATCATTCCCAGAGCAAAAAGTAATGATAATGGAATGGCAGACGCTACGATCAGTCCTGCCCTCAAGTTTCCTAAAAATAAAACCAGAACGAAAATAACGATCAATGCGCCTTCAATAAGATTTTTTTCTACGGTATCAATAGCTCTCCCGACAAGATCTGTTCTGTCTAAGTAAGGCTCTATAATAATATCATTAGGCAAAGATTTTTGGATGATGGGTATCTTTTCTTTGATACTCTGCACCACTTGATTACTATTTGCTCCTTTCAGCATCATAACCACTCCACCTACAGCATCTACCTGACCATTAAATGTCATGGCACCATATCGTACTGCGCTTCCCAATCTAACTTCAGCAACATCCTTAACAAAGATAGGAACACTTCCAGTATCATTCTTAACAACTACATTACCAACATCTTCAAGAGATGTCACCAAACCAATCCCACGAATAAAATAAGCATTAGGTTTTTTGTCAATGTAGGCTCCCCCTGTATTTTGGTTATTTTTTTCAAGAGCTGCAAAAATATCAGAAATACTGACTCCCATCGCTCGTAGTCGATCAGGGTTAACAGCTACTTCATATTGTTTGAGTTCGCCTCCAAAGCTGTTGATCTCTGCAACACCCGGAGTACCATTAAGCTGTCGTCTAACAATCCAATCCTGCATCGTACGAAGTTCTTTGGAATTGTACTTTTTTTCACTGCCTTTCTTTGGATGGAGGATGTACTGATATACTTCCCCAAGTCCTGTACTTACCGGAGCCAACTCTGGTGTGCCAATTCCTTTTGGAATTTCTTCAGCCGCCTGTTTCAGTTTTTCACTGATTAACTGACGGGCAAAATAAACATCGACCTCTTCTTTAAACACAACAGTGATTACGGACAAACCAAATCGTGATATACTTCGGGTTTCCTCAATATCAGGAACATTTGCAATACTCTGCTCTATCGGGAAAGTAACCAGCTGTTCAACTTCCTGACCTGCCAACGTAGGGCAGACTGTGATTATTTGAACCTGATTGTTGGTGATGTCAGGTGTGGCATCGATTGGAAGTTTGGTTGCGCTCCAAACTCCCCAAATTATCAACAACAAGGTCATTATACCAATGACAATCTTGTTCTTGATGCTAAATCTTATGATTTTATCTAACATTAGAATATAATTTTTATTGAAGGTCACAAATACTTTTTGGAACAACTTTTTGTTCTAAAAATCAAGTGACAAAAATGAGTAGGAATACAACGCAATACTATTGCAATGTTTCCATAACAGTTTAGACGAAAGACAATTCTTCCGTCTGCTCAATAAAAATTATATTTTAGGGGGTTGCCATATCTGATCGTACACCAAATATGCAAAGTCATTCTTTTT
>NZ_JAPFHB010000024.1:0-1170 GCF_059803555.1 Chryseobacterium sp. TB1-D10
GAATACGCTTCGCTATCAATTATTTGAACAAATAACTAACGAAATAACTGAATTTGTAGAAATTAGGGATATTCTAAACTATGAACAACCTAATAAATATTTGGTGACTGACACAGATTATTCTTCTGATAACTCTTTAATTCCTGTTCTTACGGCAAATAAAGCTTTTATATTAGGATATATTAATGAAAACTTTGGTATTTATGATAAAGGGGAATGCATCATATTTGATGATTTCACAATGGATACAAAGTTTGTTGATTTTCAATTTAAAGTAAAATCTTCTGCCATTAAAATTTTAACTGCTAAAGCTGATGTTAATCTGAAATTTATATTTGAATATTTATCCTTTTTAGGTTTATCTTCTAATGAGCATAAACGGCATTACATTTCTGAGATTGAGCCAATGCAAATCTCATTGCCAGAGTATTACAAACAAAGCCAAGTTTCTAATATATTATCAGGTATTGATGAAAAAATAAAAAATGAATTAGGAGTTCATAAATTATTGATTAAACAAAAACAATATTTGCTGGCGAACTTATTTATATAAAGAGATTGTCTAAAAGGTATATTTTCTGACTTTTTAATTTTTTTAAAAAAGCAATTTCAATATTAATTTTGGAATCAATTGCTGAAAAAAGATTGGATATTTTTTCTTGTTCTTCTATGGAAGGGATTTCAATCTCAATATTTAGTAGTGTTTCTTCATGTATTCGCTTACTACCAGAACCTGTTGCTATATTTTCTAACTGTTTGTAAAAATGTTTTCTACCTAAAAAATTTAAAAGAAATAAGGCATTTATTTTTAAATGATCTATATCCAAAGAAGGTACATCTCCAGATGATAAAAAACCATCAAGCTCATTGGGGATTATACCAAAAGCCCCATTGAATAAATTTTGTTTACCATATATGAATTGTCCTTTTTTTCGTACAAGATAATTTGTAGCTCCTATGGAAAGTGTTTCTGTATTTTCATTTTTCAAAACACCTTGCAAATGAAGTTTTACCGTAATTAGTTTATTCTTGTCAATAAATGTTGGCTTAATTTTGTCGGGAATAGATAGCATCTTTTTTAATTTTTTTGTTTTCCATTCTGAAAAATTATTTCCATTCGTATTTTTGAATCTCAATTGACTTGAAAATATTTTTTTACTAAGCGTATTC
>NZ_JAPFHB010000025.1:0-1043 GCF_059803555.1 Chryseobacterium sp. TB1-D10
AAGCGTATTCCTTTAATAAATTTAATCCTCAATTATTGCCATTATCGGCAAAAATTGAGCTAACGTAAATTGGTATTTATTGTATATTTGCCGATAACGGCATTTATATTAATAGTTATGAATTATATTTCGGTCAATGAATTTGCAAAAAAATGGAATATTCCGGAAAGAACTATTCGGAATTATTGTGCTACAGGAAAAATCAAAGGGGCTTTCCTAACTGGTAAAACTTGGAATATTCCAGAAGATTCGAAGTTGCCGGAGAAAGGGAATAAGAAAAAATTCAGTAATAATATTCTACTCAATCATCTTAAAGAGCAAAAAGAAATGAAGCTCAAAGGTGGTATCTATCATCGCACGCAGATTGATTTGACCTACAATTCCAACAAGATTGAAGGAAGCAAATTAACCCACGACCAAACCCGTTATATTTTTGAGACCAATACTATCGGAGCATCTGAAAGAAGTGTAAATGTGGACGATATTATAGAAACAACGAATCATTTCCGATGTATCGATTTAATCATTGATAAAGCAAAAAATAAGCTCACTGAATCATTTATCAAAGAATTGCATTTTTTACTCAAATCAGGCACTTCAGATAGCAGCAAAGATTGGTTCAATGTTGGTGACTATAAAAAATTGCCTAATGAAGTGGGAGGTAATGAAACTTGTCCGCCTAAAGAGGTTGCTACAAAAATGAAAGCATTACTTTCCGATTATCACAGTATTGAAAAGAAGGGTTTTGAAGACATTATCAATTTTCACTATCAGTTTGAAATCATTCATCCTTTTCAAGATGGTAATGGTCGTGTAGGGCGGTTGATAATGTTTAAGGAATGTCTTGCCTATAATATAGTTCCTTTTATTATAGATGAAGACCTAAAGCTATTTTATTACAGAGGTTTGCAGGAGTGGACGCATATAAGGGAATACTTGTTAGACACTTGTCTTACAGCCCAGGATAATTATAAAGCTATTCTTCAATATTTCGAAATCGAGTTTGATTAGATTTGGGATTATTTTTCTTTTAGTAAAGGACT